>NZ_JBBOOW010000002.1:0-7383 GCF_038003305.1 Bacillus sp. FSL K6-3459 | reverse complement strand
GTGCATAAGTGGGCACTGGTTCTCCAGTGACTCTTTTCGGGCTCTGCCCAAACCCGCCAACGGTCTGCCCGTTGGATCGCAAATATTCAAACCCCCTACCCCCGATCTTCGGGGGATGCCCCTTCGGCTGGCGCAAACAAACGGGGTTTGTTTGAATCAATAGGCTTTGGGTGTAGTGAATGAGTCAACTCCTTAATGCTCACTTTCGTTCCGCTTACCGTTGACTCATGCCTTATGTTCTTCTTTTACATCAGATTTAAGACTAAAAAAAAGACCCTGTAAAAAAACAGAGTCAGTAAAAATTCAAAAACAAACCTCTTTTTTAAGTGTTTTATTCAATAACAGTTTTTACTGGTGGAATTCCCCAATCAAGATAGAAAGCTACACCTTTACCCTGAGTCATAGCTCCAGTTATTTTCAATGCAAGATCTGCAAAAAAGGCTCCACCTAAAACTGCAGTACTTATTCCAGCCACAGTGCCTAATGGTCCTGCTAAAGCTGATGAAACTGCTGTCCAAGCAGCCATTAATGCAGCTGGACCTGATTGCGCTGCAACGGTTAAAACAGCAAATGTTCCAGATTTCAAAGCAGTATTAGATAAATAACCAGCTCTATAACTAGAAGTTTTAGCTACTTGGTTACTTTTTAATATGCTTTCTTTTGAAGCAGAATAATTATATGTACCATCAAGTATAGCTTTGAAATCTTTAAGTTGTGTTTTTGTAAAATCATATTTATTCATAAGAACATCATCACTTAAATCTACACTTAATGTTTCTTGATCTTTCTTGAAATGAATATGATTCGAAACTTCCAACAACTTAGTAACAAGCTTTGTATCTACACCAGATTTCTCTAAATCACTTATGCTATTTTTTTCTGATTCTGTTAATGTTACAGCACCCTTACTTCTGTCCGACGTCTGTGCTTGTGCTACTACGGGCGAAACCAAAGATATAAGGATTACTGAAGCAACCACAAGAGACAAATAACTACGTAACTCTTTTTTCATAGTGACCTCTCCTTTACTAATGTTATAAAAATAACCAAGTAATAGTTTAACATAAATGTCAAAAGAATTCCTTTTTATCTATATTAACTATGCTGGAGAGTTTTTATAAATTTTAAATTTATTTGTCTAATGACCTTGGTTTCCTCCATGTAGGAATGAAAAACTTAATATTTTTAATAACCAAAATCACAATGCCAAAAAGTAACGTAACTAATGTATTTATACTTCTTTCAAAAGGCAACATTTCATATAAAAAATAAGAGAAAACAAATAACAGATCAAGCCATATAACTTTTTTAGAACCAGATTTTCTATTAAAGTAATCCCTTGCCCCAACAAATGTTAGAACTAATCCGGTCAAAAATAGGACACCCCACCAAATTTGTAAATACCAAATAGGAAGTTGATAAGAAGAAAGATCAAATAAAGCACCAATGTAACCTAAAAAACTAATCAGCATAAGAATTCGACCAAAGACAGCTGACATTTGCATTTTTATATCTTTTTGACTTTGTTCAATCCGAGTTTCTAAGTCTTTTTGTTCCTCAGAATATTGCTCTGGAGAAACCAATTCTTTAATATCACTATCAAATAATTCAGCCAACCTTATTAGATTATCCATTGATGGTTCTGATTGATTTGTCTCCCATTTCGATATTGCCTGCCGACTAACCCCTAATTGTTCTGCTACATATTCTTGCGATAACTTTAAGGATTTTCTTTTATTACTAATATTAGAACCTAAAGACATCATACAACACCCCATTTCCATATGATTGCTGTAATTGTATTAGTTTCACAGGTTGCACACCACCAACCACTATGCAACTATTGGTTGCAAAAGCTTGTTTTAACTAAATTCTGTGAAAGATTATTATCAAAAGGCACTTCCACTTTATGAGAGACTTTTATGAGTCTTTAAATAAATTTATAACCGTTAAAACGTTCTTGTCATATTTCTCATGATCGAATGATCGTATTCATGGACGCAACCATGATCGTGATCGTAGGAATCCATTGATATAACTAGAATAATCAATGTATGATCGTATGGTGAACGAGGTGGTGAAATTATATGGATAACCAAGAAAAATGGCACTCTATCAAATCATTAGAGAAAGAACTTCAAATCCCAGATACAACATTGCGAAGATACATTCGTCAACATGGCCATCATTTGAACATAAAGAAAAACGGAAAAAGCTATTTAGTAGCAAATGAATCCATTCCTTTGCTGAAAAAAATTCGTGGTTTATACGTAGAAGGAAAGTCTATAGAAAACATTGAGACCATCCTCACTAACGAAGGACATCCAATCACTATCACAATAGACAATCATACAGAAAGTACAGCATTGACGCTGAATGAGTCGATAGAGGACATAAGGAATACTCTCAACTCACAAATGAATGAACAAAAACAAATCATCCAATCTCTTATTCAGACAATTCACGAACAACAACACTACATTGAGGCTAAGCTTGAGGAACGCGACAAACACCTTATAGAGGCTCTAAAAGAGAATGAAGAAATGAAAAAACAGATTGCTGCTGCTCAACAAAAAAAGTGGTGGCAATTTTGGAAATAGGACACCCATGAAAATGGCGCACTTATACACACCCCTGTGTGAGTGCTAAAATCTCTCGATTTCCGTCAAGCGTGTAAAGAAGAAGCCGACTTAATAGCCGGCTTCTTCTGATTCTTCAAACCACAATGCAATGAACAGCAAAGTACAAATAATGAATGCTCCTAAATCCATCACATTAATTACAATCGTCATCACATTCACCTCCACCTCCACAGTGAACGGATTCTATCACAAAAATATTCCTCAAAACGAAGCACTGAAAAATAAAAAAAATGATTGCGGACACCGCAACCAAAAAACATTTTTGTTTAAATTTACCTTAAATACATTGTATTAGTAATAGAGATGGTATAACTTTTACATTTGTAATCTATAAAAGAAAGGTAAGGTGTATATGAAAATGAGAAAACTGAATAAAAATATCCTTATAAGTTTCTCTGTATTTTTTCTTATGTTTTTAATTCCCAGTCCAACATCTTTTGCAACAAATTCTATAAAAGAAAATTATTATGTAGAAGAATTTAAAGTCCCTCTAAATGACGAAAATAAAAAATTCATGAAAGATTCAGTAGTATCCAGTAAAGCATTTATCAAATTTCCTCCAGAAAAGTGGACTATAAAGGGGAAAAAATACACTGGTGAAACAGTAGGAAAGAAAATATTGTGGAAAACAGCAGGAGATCCAGGAATAACAATATCACTTGCAAAATCACTTAGCGTAAGCACAGGAGTAACAGCTACATTTGGAATGCCAATTAAAGAAATGAATGCACAGATTGGATTTACTATCAATAAATCAGTAACAGTAACAAACACAGGAAGTTACAAAGTACCAAAAAAACATAAAGGAAAAAAAGTAAAAAAAGCAACGGTGGAAGCTTATGCACTTTATGACAATTGGTCATATAAAGTCTATTATACTGGCATACTAGCACTTAAATCTGATGAGTATAAAGGAACAGGGAGAGCATACAAGCCCTCTGGCATTTACTTTAAAAAGAAAATACACTATAAATAAAACAAGAAAAAGACATTTGTCTTTTTCTTGTTTTTTATATTTAATAACTATAAGCTGAATTTTAAGGAGAGAATTAAATTGTCTAGTCGAGGAATAGGTGTTTTTTTTATTGCAATATCAACAATTTTATACATAACTAAGTACTTAACAGCCGCTATATTCGGATCTAATTTAAAAACTTTAAGCGAAGACATGTTCAAAACGTTACTAGAATACATTGGCCCAAATTTAACATTTTGGAGTACAATCTCTCTCATAATTGGTATAGTTTATTTAATTTGTGGTCAGTTTCAATTAATGAAAACAAAATAAATTAGAAAAGCAGGTTATATAAAACCTGCTTTTCTAATTTATTATGTAATTCTTAATACCAACATGCCAACGTGCCATAACTTCAAACGTCTCATTGGCTACCTCATCATCATCTTCTTCAATTCTGACAAGATCGCCGTCCTCAGCATCCGTCAAATTGAGTTCCTTATGAATCTCTTTCAAGATCCCACCATATCCGATCAACCGCCTGGCATTCAATGCATCATCCAAATAATAAACAGTATCCAAATTTTCCTCAGTCACTTCATTCCCACGTATCACATCAGTATCTTTCACAGGATACTTAGAAATCTCTAAAATGGCTTTCTGCTCTTCCATAGCTTCGCGCACTTCTTTTTCAATCGCTTCCGCATCGATGCCCTTTTTTCCTTTGACCCGCTGCACGTGCACAACCGGTGTGTAATCCAATTTCATGGCACGCTTCCAAAGGCTCGTCCACTCTGCTTGTTTAATATAGCTTTTACCTGTGAAGTAGCTTCTTTTCACTGGAATCAACACATGAAAATGAGGGTGATATGTATTTTCTTCATGATTTTTCGTAATCTCTAAAGCTCTGAAAAAACCAAGTGTTCCAGTTTTCACTTTTTTATATTGAAACAGCTTTCTAAAACCTTGCATCATATCAGTAATCGTTTGTTTTAAATCATCGCCCTCAACATTTTTCACCGTCAACGTGAGGAATATCCACGCAGGCTTATATTGCCGATTTGCTTCTTCTACAATCAACTTATTATGACAAGCAATTTTTAACGACCTTCGCCACGCACACATAGGGCATAACCTCACTTTACAAAAATAGGCTTGATATAATCGTAGTCTGCCCGTTTCGTTATCTCTTCTAAACGCAAGACATTCCGCACAATCACATACTTTCTCTGCCTTTTTTCCGTAGTAAGGCGCACCGGTACGTTTTTCAAGTCCTTCATAATGAGCCGCCATCAATGACGACCTCAACTTTTTCCCTTTCCAATCCCGCTTTTTACCTGTTGCGGTTTTGTCCTCAAGGGTGATATAATTCGATTCAGATGAATGAAACAAAGCAAAAAACTCCTTCTGCGCTAGTTCTCTAGCATTCTATTATTTAAGATTCGACACCTTAATAATAGCAGATGGAGTTTTGTGCTGTCAAAATGCCTTTAAAGCCTTGACATCACTGGATTTACCGCACTTTTTCAAAATGACAATGTTTCTATATGTATCAAGATAAGAAAAGACACGATTCTGACTCCGTCAAAATCGCCCAAAAAGCTGGCGGAACCGCCATCTTTTTAAAAACTAAAACCTCAAAACCTAAAAGACCAAAGACTAAACCAAATTTCCCCGCAGGGGGAGATTTTTTTTTGATTTTTTGGCCATGCTGCACAACAAAAAAACAGACCCAAAAGGTCTGTTTGATTCATCAAGTAGACACCCTAGAATCACGCGTTACAAAACGAATGGCACTTACAGAATCATCAAAAGTCATCGCCCTGGAATCAGCGATTGAGGTTATGAGACGAAAATCTTGAGTTGTAGATCGGGTTATAAGAGGAAAATCCATTGTAGTAAAACTATTCCCTGTAGCATTTCTTACAGTGAGATCAATCGTTTCTGGAGAAGTAGCATTTCTTGAATTCGCATCAAACTCAACAGATGATAAAGAGATCACACCTAGCAAAGCCGAAGCACTTAAAAACCCAGTAAGAACCGTTTTAAAATTCATATGAACAGTCGCCCCTTTGAATTTGTTTTCGGGCGTACATCACTTTCTCGTATAATTTTACAGATTCATCCATACGCCCGCTTTTAGTATAGAACTGGGCGCCTTCTAATGCTAGGTCTTCCATGTAGCGATATCCCTTCATGTTGTTCAATTTTTCCAGTGCATTCAAGATATCACTTAGATTAGCTGAATCAAAAAATAATTTTTTCATAAACTCCAAAAGTATAAAATAAAGCTCATCATGATGAATTTCTGCCTGCTCAAATGACTTTCTATAAAAGTTTTGTCCTTCGATAAACTCCTTATTTTTCAAATGAATCATAGCCATTCTGTAATAAGTCAGAAGCACTTTCTCACCAATAGAACTCCCAATTTCAATCGCTTGATGAAAATAAGATATAGCTCGGATGTTGTCACCCAAACCTTCATAACATGAACCAATATTATGCAAAGCTCTAAAAATCATATGCTGATTTTTTAACGTTTTTGCTTTTTCCAAAACAGCAAGTAACTGCGAAAGTGCCTTTTCTCTATGTTCCAAATCAATATAATTTCCTGCAACCACAGTCAAACAGTTGATCTCTCGAACCACAAAATTAGAATTTGAACGATACGCATTATAAGCAAGACCAACATAATACATAGACATATGAGTTTGTTTCATGTGATAAAACACTTCTGATAATTTGTAATAGAATTCTGCCCTTTCCAACTCGTCCGCCACTTGCTCTAACCGCTTCTCTGCTCGTTTATAGAACACGATCGCCTTGATAAACTCACCAGTTTTAAACTCATACATGCCTTGAAAAAAGTTGAAATAGTATTCAAGAATACCCGCCATCTTTTTACCTTGGCCTTCTACAGCTTTCAAATAATCCGACTTCTCTAGTGGTTCTCCAGTAGGTTGCACATAGTCCAACATCAATTGATGACGGAACTCCATCAACTGAAAATAAAGAACCGCTTGCTCATCCTCTTCCATCACGTCTAATTCTTTTCTGACTTCTTCTCTTAGGATTTCAGCACCTTTCACATTGAATTTCTTTATATGCTTGTACCACTCGTTTATTTTGATCGCTACAACTGGAGATGGTATAGATTCCACCTACAATCCCCCCCTAGAAAGTGCAGTTTTATATTAAATGCTAGCACAACACTCCCTAATAAAATCCTATTTTTCCCTTGATATGTAAAATTTTCGGCAAGACGCAAACCATTTTGAGACTGGATAGGAAACAAGACATACTTCTGCTTCTTAACACGAACAGCAGACAAAACGAAAAAAACGCATTTAAATCCCCTATAAGCGTTTTTGACGCATCCCCCTATTTCAATTACCTGCACAAAAATAAAAGCGCTCAGAATCGAATCTGAACGCTCTCAACGGCATTTTTGAATTACAGCCTCGGTATTTTTATAAGTTTAATCATTCAAATAAATCTTTGTCACAAACTCAAAACGAGTCAATTCATTGCTATGACTAGCCTTAATTTGCTTTTTTCTTCCGTAGTACCCCCCTGTTAGAGTGGGGGGGTTCCCGTTTGGCTCTCAGTGCTTCGCTTTTCGTTGCCACTCGACGACTGTCGTCGTCTTCCGCTGCGCACTTTCGCCAAACAAAACAGACGCACAAATATTTCTTTAATCGTATCATTTTTGATACTTTCATGCCAACGGTACAATGCCCTGGCATTCTGCTTTGAACGGAAAGAAAACCCACCGCACCTATTTAG